>NZ_JALQDN010000003.1:0-1516 GCF_023631205.1 Caballeronia sp. NCF2
TGATCTGGGGCCGCAATCCGCTCGCCTTCCCGCAGCTTCTGCCGACCGATCCGATCAACGTGATCGCCGCCGACGAAACCCGTCCGGGCGCGGTGATCTCGATGACCGAAATCGTCATCATCGTCGTCGCGTTCCTCGTGATGGGCGGCCTGCTGCTCCTCGTGCACAAGACCAAGCTCGGCCGCGCGATGCGCGCGATCGCCGAGAACCCGGGCGTCGCGTCGCTGATGGGCGTGAACCCGAACTTCGTGATTTCCGCGACCTTCATGATCGGCTCGGCGCTGGCTGCGTTGGCGGGCGTGATGATCGCGTCGGAATACGGCAACGCGCACTTCTACATGGGCTTCATTCCCGGCCTGAAGGCGTTTACGGCGGCGGTGCTGGGGGGCATCGGCAACCTGGGGGGCGCGATGGTGGGCGGCGTGCTGCTCGGTCTCATCGAACAGTTGGGCGCCGGTTACATCGGCAATCTGACGGGCGGGGTCTTCGGTTCCAACTACCAGGACGTCTTCGCCTTCGTCGTGCTGATCATCGTGCTCGTGTTCCGTCCGTCGGGTCTGCTCGGCGAACGTGTCGCGGACCGCGCTTAAAGAACGTGTGAGGAGCTCAAAAAAATGACTTCGATTCAACCGATTGAGCCGTCCACGACGCTCATCCCCGAGAAGAACATGACGAAGACGCTCGTCATCGGCATTCTCACCGCTGTGTTCGTGATTGCCGCGCCGATGGTCATCGGCGCAGCGGGCGGCAACTACTGGGTCCGCGTGCTCGACTTCGCGATGCTCTACGTCATGCTCGCGTTGGGTCTCAACGTCGTGGTCGGCTTCGCCGGCCTGCTCGACCTGGGCTACATCGCGTTCTACGCGGTCGGCGCTTACACGGCGGCGTTGTTGTCGTCGCCGCAACTGTCGACGCAATTCGAGTGGATCGCGGCGCTCGCGCCGAACGGATTGCATGTGCCGTTCCTCATCATCGTGCCGATCGCGATGGCGCTCGCCGCGACCTTCGGCGTGCTGCTCGGCGCACCGACGCTGCGTCTGCGCGGCGACTACCTCGCGATCGTGACATTGGGCTTCGGGGAAATCGTCCGGATCTTCATGAACAACCTCGATCGTCCGGTCAACATCACGAACGGTCCGAAGGGCATCACGGGCATCGATCCGGTGCACGTCGGCGGCTACAGCCTCGCGCAGACGCACGAGTTCTTCGGCTTCAAATTCCCGTCGGTGTACCTGTACTACTACCTGTTCGTGCTGTGCGCGCTGTTCGTGATCTGGGTGTGTACGCGCCTTCAGCATTCGCGTATCGGCCGCGCGTGGGCCGCTATCCGCGAAGACGAAATCGCCGCGAAGGCGATGGGCATCAACACCCGCAACGTGAAGCTGCTCGCATTCGCGATGGGCGCGTCGTTCGGCGGTCTGTCGGGCGCGATGTTCGGTGCGTTCCAGGGCTTCGTGTCGCCGGAATCGTTCACGTTCTGGGAGTCGATCGTCGTGCTGGCGTGCGTGGTGCTGGG
>NZ_JALQDN010000004.1:0-739 GCF_023631205.1 Caballeronia sp. NCF2
GCGTTCCAGGGCTTCGTGTCGCCGGAATCGTTCACGTTCTGGGAGTCGATCGTCGTGCTGGCGTGCGTGGTGCTGGGCGGCATGGGCCATATTCCGGGCGTGATTCTCGGCGCGGTGCTGCTCGCCGTGTTCCCCGAATTCCTGCGCACGACAATGGGTCCGCTGCAGAACGCCATCTTCGGTCATCAGCTTGTCGATACCGAAGTCATCCGCCAGTTGCTGTACGGTCTGGCGATGGTGCTGATCATGCTGTATCGCTCGGAAGGCCTGTGGCCCGCCGCGAAACACGAAGACAAGATCGCGAAGATCGCGAAGCGCAACGGCAAGAAGCCGGTGCGTGCTTAAAGGCGGGGGATTGAAAGATGAGCGATAAGCAAACACGACTTTCCGTCACGGGCGTCAACAAGCGTTTCGGCGGCTTGCAGGCGTTGTCCGACGTACGCCTCGAAATCAAGGAAGGCGAGATCTACGGTCTGATCGGCCCGAACGGCGCAGGCAAGACGACGTTCTTCAACGTGATCACGGGTCTCTACACGCCGGATTCGGGCGAGTTCAAGCTCGACGGCCAGGCGTACACCCCGACGGCGGTTTATCAGGTGGCGAAGGCGGGCATCGCGCGCACGTTCCAGAACATTCGTCTTTTCGGCGGCATGACGGCGCTGGAGAACGTGATGGTCGGACGTCACGTTCGCACGAAGCACGGTCTGGTCGGCGCGGTGTTCCAGACGCCCGCCGAACG
>NZ_JALQDN010000005.1:0-887 GCF_023631205.1 Caballeronia sp. NCF2
GAGAACGTGATGGTCGGACGTCACGTTCGCACGAAGCACGGTCTGGTCGGCGCGGTGTTCCAGACGCCCGCCGAACGCCGCGAAGAGCGCGAGATCAAGGAGCGCGCGCTCGAACTGCTGGAATACGTCGGCGTGCTGCAATACGCGGATTACACGTCGCGCAATCTGTCGTACGGGCATCAGCGCCGTCTGGAGATCGCGCGCGCGTTGGCGACCGATCCGAAGCTGCTCGCGCTCGACGAACCCGCCGCCGGCATGAACGCGACGGAGAAGGTCGAGCTCACGCGTCTGCTCGACAAGATCCGCGCGGACGGCAAGACGATTCTTCTGATCGAACACGACGTGAAACTCGTGATGGGATTGTGCAACCGCATGACGGTGCTCGATTACGGCAAGGTGATCGCCGAAGGTCTGCCGCAGGACGTGCAGAAGGACCCGAAGGTGATCGAGGCATATCTGGGTGCGGGGGTGCACTAAATGGCGACCACAAGCGCAATGTTGAAGGTCAAGGGTCTGCAGGTGAATTACGGCGGCATCCAGGCGGTGAAGGGTGTCGATCTCGAAGTCGGGCAGGGCGAACTGGTTACGCTGATCGGCGCGAACGGCGCGGGCAAGACGACGACGATGAAGGCCATCACCGGCCTCAAGCCGTACTCGGGCGGCGATATCGAGTACATGGGCCAGTCGATCAAGGGCATGCCGACGCATGAACTGCTCAAGCGCGGCCTCGCGATGGTGCCGGAAGGCCGCGGCATCTTCGCGCGCATGTCGATTCTCGAGAACATGCAGATGGGCGCGTATCTGCGCAACGATTCGGACGGCATTCAGAAGGACACGGAGCGCATGTTCGGCTTCTTTCCGCGTCTGAAGGAACGTGCGTCGCAGTA